>CAWILH010000001.1:0-38027 GCA_963836915.1 uncultured Cryomorphaceae bacterium
CAATACCCATCCGAAAAATGGGCGGAGCTCATAGATGCGCTCAAGGATGGTCGCAAGGTATACCTGCTGGGAGCGCCCGCAGATATTGATCTCTGCGCCAAGATAAAAGGGGCTAGCCTTAACAACGACGTTGAAATACTGGCTGGTAATCTCACCTTCCTGCAGTCGGCGGCGCTTATGAAAGGCGCCAAAATGAACTATGTGAATGACTCAGCACCACTGCATATGGCCAGTGCAATAAATGCTCCGGTCACAGCGATCTATTGCAGTACCATTCCCGAATTTGGCTTTGGACCGCTGAGCGATATAAGCAGGACTATAGAAACGCAAGAAGCGCTCGTATGCCGTCCTTGTGGCCTTCACGGAAAGAAAGCCTGCCCAAAAGGTCATTTTAATTGTGCCCACTCGATCAGCGCCGATCAAATTTTGAGTGCATGATGGAGCAGGATTTGAATGCCTTTCGGCAAAGCCTGAAATCGGGCGGGATCATAGTACTCCGCACCGACGAAATAATCGGTCTTATTTGCGATCCTTCAAATAATAAATCAGTGGCAGAGCTAAAATCCATTGGAGAAGCGTTTGGAATGTATGGCTGCATACAGATATTGGTCGAAGCCGATAGCCGTCTCAATAAACTGGTGCCCGATCTGCCCGACGTGGCTTGGGATATCATTGATACCGGCGAGCCTGCCATCTTAGAATTGAAAGACGCGAAAGGGCTGGCCGAGAATGCCTTGACCGAAACCGGCGAAGTAAGGATACGGATGGTAAGGAGCCAGAACTTGAAAAGTCTCTTGAGCAGATCTCCGGCACCCACAGGCTTTTTACCATTTTGTGAAAGGGCAAACACGAAAGTTAGCATTGAGAATAGCGCCGCAATTTTGAACCGCCTTGAATATATTTTACCTTTGGCGGCTGCAAAAGAAGATCGATTGGATGCCATTCTTCCCATCATTTTTATTGCCGAAGGCGGGCTTGTAAAGATAATCCGCAGTTGATTTTGCCATTGAATTTTATGAACCTACACGATCATAGGTCTGCGCTGGAGCAGCAGGTGTTTGCAATGTTGAGAAAGGCCGTAGGCGGCTCCGGCCAGCGCGCCTTTGTGATCGGCGGTTTTGTGCGTGACACCCTTTTGGGCAAAAGCTGCAAGGATATAGACATCGTATCGGAAGGAAGCGGGATAGAGCTGGCCAAAGCGGTATCTAAAGTACGCGGCGCTTCTGATGTGAAAATCTTCAAAACCTATGGCACGGCAATGCTTAGGTACCGCGGGTGGGAAATCGAATTTGTAGGCGCACGCAAGGAAAGCTATACCGAAGATTCGCGAAAGCCTAGCGTAGTAAAAGGCACTCTCCAAGATGATCAATTACGCCGTGACTTCACCATAAACACGCTCGCCCTATCGCTCAATGATGTAAATTTTGGCGAGCTCATAGATCCTTTCAATGGAATAGAAGATCTCAAAAACGGCTTGATCAAAACCCCTACCGACTCCGAAATCACTTTCAGCGATGACCCACTGCGCATGATGCGCGCAATCCGGTTTGCCACCCAACTCAACTTCACGCTGAACCCGAATGCTTTGAGTGCAATTAAAGCGATGGCATCGCGCATAGCGATCGTGAGTATGGAACGTATTACCGTGGAGCTGAATAAAATAATAGCTTCAGAAAAACCATCTATTGGCTTTAAGCTTCTCTTTGACACAGGCTTACTCGCTATAATATTTCCAGAAATGGCAGCGCTGCAAGGAGTTGAAAAAGTAAAAGGAAGAAGCCACAAGGATAATTTCTACCATACCCTTGAAGTGCTCGATAATGTATCGGAACTTTCAGAAAATCTTTGGCTGCGTTGGGCTGCTATTTTGCACGATATCGCAAAACCAGCCACGAAGCGGTATGATGAAGGTGTGGGATGGACTTTTCACGGTCACGAAGACCGCGGCGCAAGAATGACTCCCGGCATTTTCAAACGGATGAAGCTTCCGCTAGATGCGAAAATGAAGTACGTACAAAAGCTTGTTGCCCTTCACCTTCGCCCCATTGCGCTTACCAAAGAAGAAGCCACAGACTCGGCGATACGAAGGTTATTATTCGATGCTGGCGACGCTATTGACGACTTGATGCTGCTTTGTAAAAGCGATATCACTTCAAAAAACGAGAGCAAGGTAAAACGCTATCTCGCCAATTACGAACTGGTAAAACTAAAACTGGTAGACGTAGAGGAGAAAGACCGCATACGGAACTGGCAGCCACCGATCAGCGGTGAGCATATCATGGAAACCTTTGGCATAAGCCCCTCGCGCGAAGTGGGGATCATCAAGAACAGCATCAAGGAGGCAATACTCGACGGCGAGATTCATAATAGCTTTGAAGAAGCTAGAGCGTATATGCTTAGCGAAGGAGCAAGATTGGGGCTTGAGCTTGCCGCAAAATAACCGGGCACCCTAGACGATACTCATCACTTCACTCCGAAACTTCCACACCCTTCCAAAAGGCCACATAATCTTGAATGGCATCTGCCGCCGGTTTGGTTTCGGGATAATACCAAGCTGCATTATCATTGCGCTTGCCATCCACTTCGATGTGGTAATAAGAAGCCATCCCTTTCCAAGGGCAGCTGCTCTGGTGATCGCTTTCCTTAAAAAATTCTTTTTTGATAGAATCTGTTGGGAAATACTGATTCCCTTCGATATTAATAGTCGCTGTGCTCTCGGCCAGCACCTTTCCATTCCAAGTGGCTTTCATAATTTTTCTGCTAAAGTGTTTACATAATAATGCTTACAATCAAAGAAATGCTTTACCACTTTGAATCCAGTCGATGTAAAGAGTTTCTCGATCTGTGCGATGGTATACTTCCTGCTTATTTCGGTATGGATCACTTCGCCATTTTCAAACGAATAGGTCTCCCCGGCTTCACCGACTTTTACATGCTGCTTTTTGAGACTGATTATATAGCTCTTGGCAAATCCCGACTCAGGGTCGTAAAATGGAAAATGATCCCAAGCTTCCAAATTAAAATCGGCATTTAACTCTTGATTGATACGCTTGAGCAAATTGAGGTTAAATGCTTTGGTGATACCCTGCTTATCATTGTATGCATCAAGAATGATTTTCGGGTTCTTTTGCAGATCGAAGCCTATCAGCGTTTTGTCTCCCTGGCGCAACTTGTCATTTAGACTGCCTAAGAACCTTAGGGTACGCTCTTCCAAAAAATTACCAATGCTGGAACCCAAAAACAAAATAACTTTTGGCCTGTCGGTCGTCTTTCCGATTCTTTCTAATGCTTCAAAATACTCTGCATTTTGGGGCATTACTTCCAAAGTGGGAAACCGCCTATTCAAGTCTTCCTTCAACCCATCGAGCACATCGCCCGAAATATCTATTGGAATATATTTAAAATTCGCCTGCGTCTGCAAGAGCCTTTCTAACAGTATTTTCGTCTTGGTACCATCGCCTGCGCCAAACTCAACCAGATCAAAGGAGTTGGTACCTACCTGCAGCTCATCGAAAATTTCTTTGGCAGAAGTGCTGAAAATTTCAAACTCACTTCGGGTGAGGTAATATTCCGGCATTTGCATGATGGCCTGAAAGAGCTTATCACCTTCGGCATCGTAAAAATACTGCGATGGCAAATACTTTTGCGAAGCACTCAGACCATCTTTCACGTCACTCTTAAAACTCATAGATCATTGGGCAAGCCTTATGCCTGAATATTGCCACTGTAGGTGGGGGTGAAAAAAATTGCGGTAGGTCTTCCGGCTATGGTTTGGTGAGGTAGCTCGTGAAGCTCCGCGCAGCACCATTTGATTGATCATGAACTTGCCGTTATACTCGCCAATGGCGCCTGGTGCGGTTTTAAAACCGGGATAAGGAAGGTAGGCGCTATTGGTCCATTCCCAGGCGTCGCCCCAGCGCAATCGATCGGCGGCTGCTTCCCACTCAAACTCAGTCGGCAGGCGGCATCCCTTATATTGTGCGAAAGCATAAGCTTCATAATAACTCACATGGAGCAGGGCATCCTTCTTATTTATAGGCTTGTAGCCGGATAGTGTATAGCGATACCAGCCTTCACCTTCACGGTGCATATACATGGGCGCCTTAATTTCATTTTCTTCGATCCATGCCCAAGCATCTGAATGCCAATATTTAAAATTCTGGTAGCCTCCTGCTTCTATAAACCCAATATAATCACCAAAGGTGACTAGGCTTTCGGCGATCTCAAAAGACTCCAGATAGACCTTGTGGCGATCTTCTTCATTGTCGAAATGGAAGGCCGTAGCGTCATTTCCGGTATTGATCCCTGCTCCGATCTGGTATATTCCGGCTTCAAAATGAAGATATTCATTGCCACCTGCAACCGGTGTTTGATCTATCGTATTCTCAAGATCGTAGACAGGGAAAGTCGGGTTATGTCCCAAAATAAATTTCAAATCGCTAAGCAGCAATTCCTGATGTTGCATTTCATGCTGTAAGCCTATGGACAATACCTCGATCACGGAAGAAGGATGATCCTTCTGCTTCAAAAAACTGATCAATTCGGCATCCACATATTTGCGGTAGGCGATGACTTGGCTTACGCCTGGGCGTGTAATATTGCCACGGTCGGTGCGAAGCACGCGCTTGCCCAATGATTCGTAATAGCTATTGAACAGAAAGCCAAATTGGGGATCAAACGGCTCATAGTCGGGTGCCGATTTCAATAAAATAAAGGTTTCGAAAAACCAGCTGGAATGCGCCAAATGCCATTTTGGGGGTGAAACGTATGGAACAGGCTGCACCACATGATCTTCAGCTTCGAGATGGCTGCAGATGGCTACGGTACGGCTTCGAACGTCGATAAACTGATCGATAAGCGCTCGCTGTCGCGTATTAATTAAGTCGGGAATTTCAAGATCATTCATAGCAGGGAATCCGGATAAGGCTAACAAAGAAACGGCGGAAGGGTTGAGGGAAGATGCTAATTTTTAATCAAAACTTTTTCAGTGTGCACATCGAGACCACCAGAAAATACGAATAGGTAGAGACCCGGATCTATATCGCCTCTCACCCGAAAGGAATTCTTACCTCGAAAGGTCATGGTATGATGCACCCTGCCCATTAAATCATAAACTTCGAGTTTATATGTAAGATCATCTTTAAAGTGATCGCAATACAAAGGCAGACCGATAAGGTAAGGGTTTTGAAAAATGCAATGGTCGGTTTCAGTCGTGCCAGAACTATTTCCGATGAGATAGCTCGACCAGAAATGAACGTCTCTATTCGTAGTCTCCCAGCTCAGACTCTCTTCATTCCACTCGCTTTGAAGCACTTCCCCTACATTACCATCTTGATCATACGATGCAGATTGAGAGGAAACAGGCAGCTCCGACTCATCGGTCACCACTGTTTGTTCTGAGCCTCGTAGCTTGCCATCTACGCCATAATTCCAAGAAATAATGGAGTTAATTTCCCAAGTTTGATCGGCGGCATTCCAGTATTGCGCGGTAGATGTAGAAAGAAATTCACCATTCGGTTCGTATTGGAAAATCCTATTGGTCAAGTTTACCCATTTATCAAGGCTATCATTCCAATGTTGCACTACTTCGCTGGTCAACAGCTCTTCACCATCTTCATATTCATAGATCAATCTCGATAGATTTTCCCAGGTTTCTTCCAGGTCGTTCCATTCCAAGGTGACCTGTTCTACGATCTCCTGCGCCCCATTATATGAAATAGCGATCAGGCTCTGGCTTACCCATTCATTGGCTACCAGCTCAGACTCGGTTATTTTCGATTCAAGGCCTATTTGATTGTATTCGTAAGCTCTCTTATAGGTCGGGCCGCCACCGATCGGTCGAATCCGACCAGCGGTATTCCATTTGGCTGTCGAGCAGATCACTGCCCGAATACTCATTTTCGATCTTTCTCTTCGCATCCCACGTACCATGGCTAAAACTGAGCAGGGTATTGGATAGCAGCCGCGAATAATCATCATAGGCATAAACGCTCTTTTCGCTCAGTATCCAGCCCGTATTCCCAACATCGTCAGAGAGATAGGTATAACTGGAATCCCTTAAAAATTCAGAACGTATCAAATCATTGAGAACGAGCGATCGAAAGGGGTCGTGTGCAAATTGATTTAGCGAATTATTGCGAACCATCTGGGCAACACCGGAGAGCACTGAGATCAAGAAAACCCCAAGAACAGAAAGCCGAAAAAAATATGATGTATACCTAGCCATTTGCTCAAAACTGCACGACAAGGTAATAAAACTAATATTGAAATCCCAAGAACAAGATTTTACTCAAGGCCTATCATTTACCTAATGGCTTATAAATTAATGAATTATGATAGCACCAGCGAGAGCTCTTTAGAACTTAAAATGATTCTAATTCAAAATATCGAGCGCAGTTTTCAGCGATGGAACGCCTGGATTTCGCACCAATTTTTTGAGTTGAACTTCGTCTCCCATACCACCAACTTCTAGGTTCTTTTGATTTGATATCGAAGCTATTATGAGCTTTTTCACATCCTTTGCGCTCAGTGAGGGAGCAGCTCCACGGATCACTGTTGCAAATCCTGAAATAACAGGTGCTGCCATGCTAGTGCCCGATGAGACTTTACTGCCGCCATTGGGCGCTAGGCTAAGGATGTTAACACCGGGAGCCAGTATGTCAACACTTCTTCTACCATAATTTGAAAAGTCGGCCAGAAAGGTAGAATCGAGTGATGGCGACGTGGCACCAACGGTAATCAAACTGGAAATCGACTTGCGCTTTCCAGCTGTGCCATCGGGAAAATTTAGTTCGTGGTCATTATTGGCGCCGTCGTTACCTGCAGCGTGCACCAGCAGTACATCTTTAGACTCGGCATATTTCAAGGCATTTATCACGAGTTCCTTATTTGGCGAATAGCTCTTACCAAAACTCATATTGATCACCTTCGCACCATTATCTACTGCATACCGAATGGCGTTGGCCACATCTACATCGCGCTCATCACCGTTGGGCACCGCCCGTAGCGCCATGATGCGCGCATTTGGAGCGATCCCATCCACCCCAATTGCATTGTTGCGCACTGCTCCTATTATCCCCGCCACATGTGTACCATGACCGGCATCTTCGGCCCAGACCTTATTATTGCCATATCCTTTTCCTTCCTGCTTGGGGTTGGCCAGAGAATCTTCCGGATTAAAATCCAGATTATAATGGTATTCCAATGACTCTTGAAAATGGGGTGCGCTCTCCCGCAAATACTCCGGTAAGCTTTGGCGCTCAGCCATAAGTAGAAAATCCCGCACCTGCATATCTTCTGCATCGGTAGATTGGTAATCTATGAGTTGATTCATAGATATATCCTCTGTTTTGAGTTGCTCTTGCATATAGGCCAGTGCCCCCTTGTACAATGCGGTAAGCTGCGCGAACTGGGCAAAGTCTTCTTCCACTTCGTCCACTTCCATATCGTATTGAGACTTATACATCGTGTACTTATCGTATTCTTTCTTTTCCTTACGGGAAAGGGTACTTCGATCTTTGGTCTCGTATTTCTGCTTATAGGTGCGGTATAAACGGGTGATCTCCAGATTATCAAATCGAATGTTCTCACCGCTTGCATTGCCCAGAAAATTCCAGCCGTGCACATCATCCACATAGCCATTGCCATCGTCATCTACGCCATTATCAGCTACTTCGCCTTCATTGATCCAAAGACGCCCTTCTAGATCGGGATGAAAAACATCAAGCCCACCATCTATCACAGCTACTGTGACAGGCTGTAGCTCAAGGCCAGGATATTTCTTAAAAGCTTCGTAAACGGAGATACCGTATTGGTCATTCACTTCAGGATCTAGGTTGAACCAATCTCCCGATTGCTGGGCTGATGATGAGACCGCAATTAAAAAGATGAAAATCGACGCGGACAGGTTTCTATACATGTGCATGTTTTTATATGACAGCAAAATAACGTCTCAAGAAGGGTCGTGTCACCTTATTTTGGCTAAAACTTGTTAAGCAGTCTAAAACCTGTGCGACACTCCGAAACGCCCGCCGCTCAAATTTACACCACCACCGATCTCCAGATTTACACCCCAGGCACTATTCCAATAATACCTGCCACCTATCTGGAGACCAAGATCCAGGTCGCTGTTAGAATCGTTGGTTATGCCGGCCACAAAACCCAAGCTTGCCCCAGCATAAAAATCCCAATCACGTGGTATGTTCAATAGTGAATTAAAGTGATAGTCGCCCCGACCCGAAAGGCCGATATAGTCTAGCCCCAGATCGAGATTGGCCTGACCACCGATAGTGATGTCTGGATGCACTCCATAATCATAACCGAAGTACAGGGGGACACCGCTATTATTTAAACCGAAGCCAAAATTGATTTGCGAGCCACCCCTTCCGAGCGGACTTTGTGCATAGGTGGCCAGCGTGATCAATAGGATTGATAGGGTAAAAGAATATTTTTTCATGTCATTTTATTTTGGAGCGCGAAATTAAGAATTAGTTGGATGTTCTAAGGCCGCTTAGATCAAGAACTAAATACTTCATCAAGAAATTCCAAATGAACGCATAATCATTTCTAATTGTAGCAGCAACTCTTGAAAGGCGGTGAAGTCAACTTAAGAAACCTTCTCACCTTTTCGCATGAAGGCTAAAGCTTAGGTCGGAGATGCTGCTTATAAACCGTTTTGCATTGTTCCATTTAAATGAATTGAACAACTGATTTCTTAAAATTTATGCTTTTGGTCAATAAAAGTTTATACTTGCAGGCATTGAAGAATTATGGCATCGAAACATGATAAAGACTGGACGCTCGTGGTCACTTCAAATCGTAAATGGCTTGATCTAGATCTAGGGGAGCTTTGGCGGTACCGCGATTTGGTGATGTTGCTGTTCAGGCGAGACTTGGTGACCCATTACAAACAGACTATTTTAGGACCGCTTTGGTATATCATCCAGCCCCTGCTGACTACCATTATTTTTACCGTAGTCTTTGGTAATATTGGAAAGATTTCAACGGATGGACAACCACAGGTTCTTTTTTACCTCAGTGGAATAGTGATCTGGAATTACTTTGCCGAATGCTTTAAGCTCATTTCCGAAACTTTCGTCGCCAATAAAAAAATTTATGGCAAGGTTTATTTCCCGAGGGTGGTCATGCCGATCTCTACCATAATCTCCAGTCTAGTCAAATTCGGGATACAGTTCGTACTCCTCGTGGGTTTTCTGGTTTATTTTATTCTCACTGGATATGAAGTCAGTTGGGATGCGACCTTATTACTGCTGCCGGTCATGGTCTTATTGGCTGCTGGCCTTAGTCTCGGATTTGGAATGATCACATCATCATTGACCACTAAATATCGCGATCTATCGTTTATGATTTCTTTTGGGATACAGCTTCTGATGTATGCCACTCCTGTAATCTACCCCCTCTCGGAAGCACCACAAAAATACCGGAGCCTGATAGAACTGAATCCTATGAGTTCGGTAATAGAGACCTTCCGATATGTACTTTTAAAATCGGGTGACTTAAACTTTGGGAACCTGCTCTACAGTTTCATATTTGCTCTGGTAATCCTAGCCGTCGGTTTTGTGGTTTTCAATAAGACAGAAAAATCTTTTATAGACACCGTATGAGTGATTTGGCATTAAAAGTTGAGAACCTTGGCAAGCTGTACAGGCTAGGTGTAATCGGCACCGGCACCCTATCTCACGATTTAAATCGATGGTGGTCACGCACCAGGGGTAAAGAAGACCCCTATATGAAGGTGGGTGAAAGCAACGATCGCTCAACAAAAGGAAAAAGTGACTACGTATGGGCTTTGCGCCATATCGACATGGAAGTCAAGAAGGGTGAGATCGTTGGAGTGATAGGTAGCAATGGCGCAGGTAAATCGACCTTGCTCAAAATTCTCTCGCGTGTTACTTCTCCTACAGAAGGTCTTTTTAAAGCACGGGGCCGCATAGCAAGTCTCCTTGAAGTGGGCACAGGCTTCCACGTAGAGCTTACGGGTAGGGAAAACGTATTTTTAAACGGTGCCATACTAGGGATGACCAAGCAGGAAATTGGTGCCAAACTGGATGAAATCATTGACTTCTCTGGCGTAGAGCGTTACATAGATACACCCGTGAAACGATATTCATCGGGAATGTCGGTAAGGCTCGCCTTTGCGGTGGCCGCCCATTTGGAACCAGAAATACTGATCGTAGATGAAGTACTCGCCGTAGGGGATGCTTCATTTCAAAAAAAGGCTGTTGGAAAAATCAAGGAAGTGAGCGAGACCGGTGGGCGTACCGTTCTCTTTGTGAGCCATAACATGGGCTCGGTCACCAAGCTGTGCACGCGGGGCATAGTGCTGAAAGATGGAGAAATATATTATGAGGGAGATATCGATACGACCGTAAAGACCTATGAAGAGATAAATTCTGACATCGGCATCATTGATATTTCTAAAAGAGCTGATAGGACGGGGCTTGGAGACTATAGGTTTGAAAGTGTAAGGGTAGAGAATCATCTAGGCCATGAAGCAGAGAGCGTTCAGACGGGAGCTATGATGACCGTGCACACGCAAATAATAGGTCAGAGTGGAGCAGGATCAAAAAAAGTCTATGCCGCAGTATGTTTCCGGGATGCATCGGGAAGCAGGCTTTTCACGCTATCCACATCTCTTTTTGATAAGCGCGTAACCCTAGAAGGGGATACAGAGCTTTCCTTCCAGATTAAAAGAATGCCCCTCTCGGCAGGTCAATATATATGTGACCTTTATATAGCCGAAGGCCGGGGTGACTCGCTCGTGCAAGATCATCTTCAAAGCGCTTTCAGCATAGCGGTTTATGGGAACGATTATTTCAATTCCGGTGACAGCCAACCTGAGGGCTTAGACCGTTTTTACACCGATTTTCAAGTATTCAAAAATCAGGATACCAAAATCATAACTACATAGAAATCATGGCAGTCGGAGAGAATCTGAAAATGAGATTTGCGGTGGTAGGATGCGGGCATATTGGCAAACGCCACATTAGCGTGATCTGTAATGATCCATCGGCAGAGCTGGTAGCGGTCTGTGATACCGATCCAGAAAAATTTGGGCTAGCGGCCATTAAAGAAAACGAGATCGCCACATACACCGATTATACTGAAATGCTTAGGGATGCCGATTGCAGCATCGTATGTATCTGCACCCCACATGGGCTTCATGCAAGCATGAGCATAGAGGCCGCTAGGGCAAAATGCAACATATTGGTAGAGAAACCGATGGGGCTCTCTAGCTACGAAAGTCGTGAAATGATCAGCGTGGCCAAAGAAAATGCGGTACACCTATATGTCGTGAAACAAAACAGGTACAACGAACCTATAAAGCTCACGCATCAAGCACTTAAAGAAAAAAAACTTGGTAAGATTTATATGGTGCAATGCAATGTGATGTGGAATAGGAATCAGGCCTATTATGAACAATCCCCTTGGCGCGGTAAAAAAGCTTCGGAAGGTGGCGCCCTCCACACACAGGTAAGTCATTTTATCGACCTGCTCGTATGGTGGTTTGGAGAGATCAAATCGTGCAAGACCATCATGGATACCCTCAACCACGATATAGAGATAGAAGATGCCGGAGTGAGCGCAATGCGCTTTGAAAGCGGTGTGATAGGGTCCTCTGTTTTGGACTACCTGTGTGTACAACGTAAATTATGAAGGTAGTATCACCATTATCGGAGAGAAAGGGACTATCAAAATTGGTGGAAAATACCTCAATGAAATTGAATTTTGGGATGTGCAATCTTACCCTTTGCCATCTAACCTTGAATTTAGTGACCTCCCAAATGAATACGGAACCTATCAAGGGTCTAGCTCAAATCACGATAAGCTGATCAATAATCTCATATCCCAACTCATTGAAAACCGAAGAGGCGTGGTAGAAGGCGAAGAAGGACTAAAGTCTATCGAGGCGATTGAAAAAATATATAGCAACGCTTGATTATGGGCCAAGTGCGCATCGTAGACTATTTTTCTTTAGATCACTCTGTTCAATATGAAAGGGCTGACTCCCTATTTTCTGCGCCATCTTGGATCAAGACGCTCATGAAGTCATACCGGTTTTCGTTTTACACCGTTTTGGATGATCGCGATGACCACTGCATCCACTTCTGCGTAGTGGACAATAATCTGGGCAAGAAAATTTCCAGCCTTCCATTTTCGGATTATACCGACATCGATGTTTCAAAAAACACTGCTTATCAAGTGTTCATCGATAAAATCAAATCAGAATTCACCGGCATTCCCATCGTGTTAAAAACGATTGGAAAAGCACAGGATGAAACTTCTTTTCCTGAGAGCCGCATAATTCGAAATGCATTCGTGCACCGCATTCCTACCCTTGATGTAGATACTGTAAAAGCCAATCAATCAAGCTCATTTATACGAAATGTAAAACAGGCCAAAAAGGCGTCTATCACCGTTGAAATGAAGTGGGACATAATGTCTTTAAAAAAATTCTATCAACTCTATCACGGGCTTCGATTTGACAAATTTGAAAGTATACCGCAGCCCTATAGCTTCTTTCAAAATATTCACGATGAGTACATTTCAGAGAAACAGGGATTTATATTAGAAGCTATTTGGAATGAAGAAGTGATTGCTTCTATAATCGTTTTAATTCACAAAAAAACCCTTTTCTATAAATTTGGAGCTTCGTCAAGCCAGCACTTAGAATTGAGACCGAATAATCTGATCTTTGACGCCCTCATAGCCCATGCCATAGAAACCAAAATGGAAGCCATAGACCTAGGACTTAGTGGTGCGGGCGATTCTTATAAAGGGCTCAGACGATTTAAAGAAAGTATGGGGGGTGTGCCCACCCATCTTACATATTATGAGCTGGCAAATGGCCACTCAGGAAGCGACGACAGCAAAGCCAAAAAATGGATTCAATCATTGAGTAAAGAGCTCGTAAAAATGCGACTTGGAGTGGAAGAAACCAGCCAACTCAGCGAATTGATCTATCCCCTTTTCGCATGAGAATAGCACTCGTAGGAAATAATGATGGCCCTTTGATATTGGCTCAATCTATGGCCGAAGTTGGATTGAAGGCCGTGTGTATTGGCCTTCAAAAAGATGTCGATAAGTACTTGAATAAGCGCTATCTCCGGAATGTGAACAAGGATGATTATTTTTCAAATTTCGATGAAGAGAAGCTCTTAGCAAGACTGCAACCTTATAAGCCTGACCTTTTGATAAATTGCTTTTGCAACTTTAAATTTCAAAGGCTTCTGACGCAGTACGATGCCCTAAATGTTCATCTGGCCCTCTGCCGAAGTATCGGGGCAGGCATCCGCTCCAATGGGCGTTAATAAACGGCGAAAACCATTTTGGAGTGACCATTCATGAAATGGATCACCACTTTGACGCTGGTAAAATCTATTGGCAGGAGCATGTTGCTATTCGAGAAGGAATGTCGGTTTTAGATTTAAGAACCCGTTTGATGGCAAAGGTGAGCGAAGGCTTTGGCACTTTTCTAAATTCGTATTTGAGTGGGGATCGTACGGTCAGGAAAAACCTGGATTGGGAGGCTAGCTATGCGCCTAAGCGAACTCCCGAAGACAGCCGACTGAGCGAATGGTATGACCGAGACCTTATTTATAGAAAAATCATGGCCTTGCGTTCTGAAGGCTATCCCGCATTCTTCGTGGTGCAAAATCAAAAAGTGGTGGTACTTGATGCGAAAAAGTTGGCTATTGAAGCGAGTGCTGAGACGCTTTCAAAAACGCCTAAAAAGGCGGCAACTATCGAGACGGTTTATTCAAATGGTATCAAGATAATCTGTTTAGATGGAAGAAAAATCGACGTTTTCGGTTTTCAACCGAGTACCTTTCAGCTCCGGCCAAATCAGGCAATACTATGAAAATTCCATTTATCGATCTTTATGCTCAATACCAGTCGATCAAGGAAGAAATAGATCTGGCCATAGCTGCTACTATAAAAGATTCTGCATTTATCAAAAGTCCTTCTGTGGATGCTTTTGAAGCTGAGTTTGGAAACTACTTAGACGTTGAGCATACGGTTTCATGCGGCAACGGAACCGATGCAATAGAGATTTTGCTCAGCGCAATGAACATCAAATCGGGTGACGAAGTATTGGTACCTGCCGTATCTTGGATTTCGACTTCCGAAGCAATAGTAGCCAACGGCGCGAAACCCGTATTTGTCGATATTGATTCCGATACTTATACTCTGGATCACAAGCGGATAGAAGAAAAAATAACGAAGCATACTAAAGCGATTATCCCGGTACACCTCTACGGCCACCCTGCATCGATGCTTGAAATAATGTCTCTCGCCAAAAAACATAATCTTTGGGTGATCGAAGATTGCGCCCAGGCGCACGGAGCCGAAATCAACGGACAAAAAGTTGGAACCTTTGGAAATGCGGCAACTTTCAGCTTTTTCCCGACTAAAAACCTTGGTGCTTTTGGCGATGCCGGGGCTATGGTAACCGGTGATGAAGATTTGGCAGGCACAGCACGGGCATTGGCCAATCATGGTCAGAAGCAAAGACATGTGCACGAACTGGACGGTCGGAATAGTAGGATGGATGGACTTCAGGCAGCCATACTCTCGGTGAAGTTGAAATACCTCGACCGTTGGACAGCTCTTCGCATAGAGAAAGCAGCGCTCTACGAATCGCTTTTCCAAGACATACCGTTCATTCAGCGTCCATCTGCATTAAGTGGCTACAAGCACGTATATCACCTATATGTAGTCCAAGTAAAACGCCGGGACGCATTTATGTCCTACCTAGCAAAAAATGGTGTAGCTTCCATGGTTCATTACCCTACTGCATTGCCGTTTCAAAAAGTATATTCCCATCAAAATAATAGCGCTGCCGATTATCCCGTTGCCAGAAGATGCCAAGACAGTCTCATCTCAATACCGCTATACCCTGAGCTATCGGACCGAAATATTCAAGAAATCGCCCAAGTCATTTCTAATTTCAAATAGATATGAGCATCAAGTTGATCAAATTTGACATCATCCATCCACCAGATTACCTAACAAAGGTAAAGGGTACGTGGCACGATATCGATAAACTGACTCTTGATGAATACCGCGACAGGCTTATAAAACTGCGGAGCAATTATTCCGACTTCTACACTTTTCACCTTAATCATACGGGTGAGTGGCAAGCGGAGGAGTACTTCTTGATGGATGATGACTTTACCAAGAAAATAGCCGAAAAAATTTTTGGATCAAAAGCGGGATTCTATCAGATATGGCGAGGCCGCAACCTGCCTGGGACTGCCATGAATAGAAACCGGTGGCGGCGCTATGTCCTTACCAGCTACATACGCTTCGTTAAGCCAGACGTGATATTCGTCCGATCGCAACCCATAGAAAGCAAATTTTGGGAATGGTTTCGTTTTGAATCCCTACTGGTGTCAAGGCTTTCTGCCAGGCTCCCCTTTAATTGGCACCCAAACCATTGGCATCTTATCTACACCGATCAGCCAGACTTCAAAACCTTCTTTGAGTTGCATGGGGTAAAAACAATACTGAACAAGCAGGGGTTTGATGAACGCATCATATCTGAATTGAAAATAAGGGAGAAACTATATAATACGGTGTTTATTGGTGGTTTGGGCACCCAGAACTTTTCAAAACGAACGGACTTATTTAATGCCGTTGCCGAAAAAGTAGACCTGACCTGGTGGGGCTATTGGTGGCATAACGATCCGATAAAACTTGAAGAATTTCCCGAACTGGAAAAACGGTTTCGTGGCGCCGTATCGGGTTTAGAGATGTTTCAAATATACAAGGACAGTAAAATAGTGATAAATGATTATGTCGATACTGCAAATGGGATAGGATTCAACCAGCGTATGTTTGAACTGATGGGATGTGGGGTGTTCATGCTCACGCGGGATGCACCCAACTTTGAAAGTACTTTTCCGAAGGGGCTATTTGCCACCTTTGAAAATGCAGAAGATTTAATCAAAAAAGTAGATTATTATCTAACCCATGAAGGAGAGCGGGAAGCCATCGCCAAGAAGGGTCAGCGATACGTTCTAGAGCACTATAATTATAAGGATATAGCGCTTCAATTTGCTAAAGACTTGAAAATCGCTCTGGCAGATGAAGCCTTGCTCGCGAAGAGATCGAGATAGGCATCTTAATTTTCCCCGGCTGTAGGGACAAACATTAAAGATAGTTTGCATTTACTTTTTTAGAGACTTGGCTCCCCCAGCCAAAAAATGATAGATCGAGCTATCGGAGAATGACGCCTTGGCAAGATAGGCCAAACCGGTCGCCGCATTGTTCTCACGCCGATATAGCTTGAAAAGGTTGAATTTATAACGGGCTATGGTTCGGTTCATCCGCTTTAAGGCCCGTGATCGCGCATCATTTTCTGTTTTACCCAAATTCCGGGATCCAGAATTTAAGAACACATCCTTAAATATTCTGAGCTCGTTGATTTTGATTTTGATGGAAGCCTTTGAATAAAAATGTTTCGCCATAAAGCTCTTTTCGTGTACCGTGTAAACACTCATGGGCTCGTCCCAATATTTTAATGTTCCGTACTGACCGATTATTAGGAGCAAGGCATAGTCTGCACTCAGCACCTCCCAAAACCATTCTGGAAATTCTACAAAGAGATTATTCCGGAACATGAGGGTAGATGTTTGGGCGAAGCACCACCCAGTTGCTAAAATATCTGAATGCGAATAATCCGTTTTACCGTAATTTTTATCGCCATGTCGCCAGTAGTAGCCTTGATCTTCGCCCGATGTACTTATCCTTTTGGCAGAATGCGCTACGCCCGCATATTGATCTTCACGGTCTAGGAAATCAACCTGTCGCTGCAGCTTGTCTTCATCGATCCAGTAATCGTCACCATCTAACATCGCAATATATTTTCCGCGGCAGCAGTAGAGATTGGTCGTATTGTTTACCCTTCCGGGAATACCTGGATTGCGCAGGGGGTGTAAGATCAATTGAATAATATGTGGATGTGCCTTTTGGTATTCTTTGATAATTGCTTGGGTACCGTCATCAGAAAAATCGTCGCCGATGATGATCTCGATTTCAAAATTTCGCCTTTGGGCTAGTATACTGTCGATCGCTTTTGCAATATAGTCTGCTTGATTATAGGTGATTATAGAAATACTGACTTTTGGATCTGATATTTTTGACATCACCGTTTGCTATTTTGCAAGTGCAAATAAGTGCGGATTGGCAGCTAGCTTCCCTTCTAATTCGACTGGCTCTGTACCGGACTGCATAAGTTTACCACGCTCTCCCTTGGCAAAGGCCATTGGCAAAATCCGAAAGTCAAATGAGACACGCGTCTTTCCGGTAGTATTTACTTTTGCGCCGTGTTTCAAATTGGCTCCATCAAAGCGTAAAAATTCGCCAGGGATCAACTCCATTGGTTTAAAATCTTCTTTTCCATCTGCGCTTTCGAGCCATAGTGTATTAGTACCAAAAGCCTTTGTCAATGGCACGAAAAAGTTGATCTCTTCAACATTATGGCCATAATCCCGGTCACGATGAAATCGAGACACTCCCGACACATCGGCATATAAGATTCTATGGGTCGGTTTTTTTTGATAATAGATCGAGTCTCGATAGTGGGGCCTTATAATATCGCGGATAAAACGATCGAAGGTCTCGTAGAACTTTAATCCTTCTTCGGATGCGAGGGCTGAATACATCCGTGAATAGGCTTTGGAGCGTTCCATGTTTTTATAGATAGAACTGTCATCTTCGGGGCGCTCACCTTCAAATTCGGCAGTAATCTCATCCAAGTCTCCCATATCGATCAGATCGGAGATGATCTTGGGGAAATTATACGTTCGTAAATCGTATCTATGTATTTCAATTTTACTATTCATTTTCGTACGTTGCTAGTCCTATTCCAGATTTTCCAAAGCCATTTCCATTGTAAAACAAATATCTATTCGTTTTAAAATCAATCACAGACGGGTAAGTCTGCATCGTGCTATCCCACCCACTTTCAGAATATTCAATTCCTGCTTTCTCATCCTTTCTTTCCCAATCTATGGCGTTCTTTGATTCAGCATACCCTATCTGGTAGCTATCGTCGCCATCCCTAAAATCAAAGCTCCCGCGGTAGGCAAACCACATCTTAAAAATATCTCCATCTTTAATAACGGTAGCCCTTGCATTAGCTTCAGTATCAGATTTGGGCTGAATACAGACCTTATTCGTTCTATTCCAATTGATCCCATCTTCTGAATGAGCATATTTAATGAGATAAAGCGGCTCGGGCTTATCATTTACCACCACAAAACCAGTACCAGAAGCATACCACATATGCCATTTATCGCCGTCTTTCATAATAAATGGCGAAGCGGTAAAGAATGGTTCCATCCTACTCCTATCCACGATCGCACCGGGAAAGAGACGCTGGAATGACACTCCCCTATCTTTGCTCACCGCCAGTCCGATTGCATTTCGATAGGCCACAGATCCACTCGGGTTCCAACCCACGTAATATAGATAGATCCCACTCGGAGTTTCTACTACTGAACAGGGCATAATACCACCGTCATCAAAGGTACCAAGCTCGCCTAAGTCCATGATAGGTTTATCATGCACCCTTAATACATGCATTGGATCATCGGCAGCAACATCAATAAAAGTAGGAATGCTTTGACCCTTAGCGTTTCGAGGTGCAAAAAAAATACGGATCACATTTTCATTTAAAATGAGCGGAGTTGGCACGCATGCGTGGGATACCATCCAATCGTGGTTATGATCTGTGTTGAAGACTACGCCTCGTTTTAACCAACCCATATTATCCCTTGCTTTTATAAGAAAGGCTGTCAAGATCTAGGCTTTTTTTATCTATTACCATTGACTTTTGGCCCAAATGTATTTCATAATCATTGGTATCTTTCAATATGTTGGCACCCATTGCCACTAATGTGCCTTCGGCTATATGGGCTTCGTCACGCACCGTGGCATTGACCCCAAAGAAACAATGATCTTCTACCACACAAACCCCAGAAATGACCACATGTGAAGTGATGAATACATGATTTTTAATAACCGTATGATGACCAATGTGATTTCCGCTCCACAGGGTGCAATTATTGCCGATTTTCACAAAAGGCTGTATCGTATTATCTTCAAATATGAAACAATTGTCGCCTATATCCAAGTTGGGCCAGGTGGTAGCCTTAGAGCTAACATAACTGGCCAATTCATAGCCTTTTTCTTTGGCTGCTTCATATTTCTCACGTCGCAGATAGTTCATCTTTTTAAAGCTTATGGGCAAGAACATTCCATATTGCCTTGGGTCATAGTGGCTTTCCACTTCTTCAAATGCCACTACTGGTTTGCCTTCGAAAGTTTTGGTATCTAAATAATCCTTATCGACGGTAAAAGCGACCACTTCATAATCGCTGTCATGCTTGAAGTAGAAATGTGCCAAGCTGGCCAGTTGGCTCACGCCAAAAATAACAAGTTCCTTCTTGAGTTTTTCCATGTTCAGTTCGGTTGCAAGAGTTTATGATTAAGTAACATATCATTGATATTGGTGACTTCATTGTACATCAGAACATCCAATATCGAAAGAGTGGCCAAAAATTCAGTCGTCTTTTGGGGATACTCTGTTTCGGTTGATTTCAAAAAATAAAGTGTTGTACCCTGTGCATCAAATATCTCTTTTTGGTACAATTCAGAACCGCCTATCGGATTAACATATTCACGAGCTCCAAGTTGCTCACAAATACTCAGAATCTTTTCCTGCGCACTGCATTCCTTTGAGTAGTCGATCTCACTTGAGAATTTAAAGGTTTTAGTCAATCCTAAATATTCTGAGACCAACTCTATACTTTTTGCCGCATGTGCGGAAATCGACTTAGGTGGCTTATCTAGGACGGCATGCACGATCGCCATTACTTGATCGAAAAAAGGTGCGGAAGCATAATTCATTTTCAAGGTATGTTGAAATTTTTTCCACCATTTCTCGTATTGCCCTTGATGAATTTCAACATCTTTGATTCTCATGTTTTGACTGGCACCTGATAAGGGCAAGCTGAACATCAACCTTTTCCCGTTTGCAGAGATTGTGTTGCGATGTATAAAGCCTCGCTTTATAAAGTTCACATCATCAAAAAAAACAAAAGTGTCTACCGCCTTGACGAGCTGAAAATATCCTATGTAAGGAAACAGATAGGGCTGCATTACAGCTATTCGCATCTCAAAAGCAGTCTTTAATGATTTTCGAAATGCACTCTACCGATTCTGGTGCGAGATCATGATAAAAAGGCAAGCACAGCACACGTTCACTTATACTTTCGGAAATAGGGCAAGCTTCGCCATTCAAAAACGGCAACTTATTGAGGGATGGATAAAAGTAGCGCCTTGGAAAAATATTATTTACCTCTAGCGCAGCCTTGACGGCGGCCATTTTATCGTGATTTTCAAAAATAACCGGATAATAGGCATAATTATGTCGTTCATTGTCTTCGATATTCAATCTTTGAATCGGAAGGTCCCGCAAAAGCCGTTCATACTGTTCATGCACAGCTTTGCGCGCAGTGATGACTTGATCGATCACCTTCAAATTACACAGCCCTATGGCTGCGTGAAGCTCAGAGTTTTTACCGTTTATACCGGCCATCAGATATTCATCTGCTCTATGTCCAAAAGTTTTGGACAGAAAGACCTTTTCGGAGATATGCTTGTCCTTTGAAACCACCGCACCCCCTTCTATGGTATGGAATATTTTGGTGGCATGAAAACTCGCTGTCGTGATATCTCCGTATTTAAAAATGGATTTGCCCTTAAGCCTTACGCCGAAAGCGTGCGCACCATCGTAGATTACTTTTAGGCCGTGGTGCGATGCTATCGCTGATATTGCATCGACATCACACGCCACTCCATACACATGGGTTGCCATGATCCCAGTTGTATTATCGTTAATGAGAGATTCAATTCTATGTGGATCAATGCATAGACTTTTGGGATCAATATCCGCAAAGACAGGCTTGCAATTTTGCCAAAGAATGGAATTCGTAGTCGCCACGTATGAATAGGGGGTGGTGATGATTTCTCCTTTCAATCCCAATGCATTGATAGCAATTTGCAGTGCTACGGTACCGTTCGATACATATTCTAAATGACTTACCCCGAGATAATCACTTATCTTGCCTTCCAATGTCGTGGCTAGGGCCGCCGTTGGTAACTTGGTTCCTGTCCCACACTCCAGCAAGATAACCCATATACTCGTTGAAGTCCGGCATATAGGTTTTCACAACATTTATCCGGGATTCCGACATAATTCTCCAAGTAGGTCAAGCACCACCGTAACAAAGGCTGAACTGGTTTTATAGTCCTATTTACTCCAGTTCAGTTTTACACAACATTTACTCAAGGCATACCTCAATATCCGGCAATGTAGGCTTAATTTGCAACAATCAAGGAACGAATACAGTTAATTTCGGGTCGAATCGCAAATTGGAACTGACCACCCGTCTGCCATCTTTAGTCTAATATTCATAATGGATGCAACGCGCTCAAGGTGATGCATGTAGGCAGCTTCAGCCAATTGGAAATATCAACCTGCGGCCGCTCTGCCGGCCACATAAGCGCTGCTCCAAGCGTGCTGAAAATTGAAGCCACCAGTCACTCCATCCACGTTCAGCACTTCACCAGTAAGGTAGAGCCCAGGGATTTTTAAGCTCTCAAAGGTCTTCATGTTCACTTCCTTCAGCGCTATGCCGCCAGCCGTGACAAACTCTTCCTTAAAAGTAGTTTTCCCCTTGACGTCATATTCTGATCGCACCAAAAGCTCTATCAATTTATTTCGCTGTTTTGCTTTGAGCGAATCATAGGTCAGGCCGACATCAATCGATGCTTTTTCGCAAAGGTGCTGCCATAACCTTCCGGGAATGTCGATACCCGAAAAATTGACGACTTGCTTCTTCGGGTGATCACTGCGGTGTGCCTGAAACTTCGCGCGCAGCTCATCTTCACCCAAGCAGCTCCAGCTGATCAGGATAGGAAAATCATAGGCCTTGGCATGCAGATCGAGCGCCGCCCAAGCAGAGAGCTTGATAACCGCGGGCGCACTAAAGCCCCAATGCGTGATCAATACCGTCCGATTGCTTAAAATCAGTCGCTGGAATCTGAACCCTTCCCATAGGCACGGAGAGTCCCATAAGTTCTTTTAAATCAGAGCCGGGCACATTAAATGTGAAGAGCGATGGCACGGGATCGACTACTTCAAGACCTAGGGAGCGGAGCCACTCGTACTGCTGTATTTTCGGAGAGCCGCCCGTGGCAATGATAATTTTTGATGCCTTTATGGAAGTTCCATCCTTTGCCGAGAGATCGAAGCCACCGTCATCCCGGCGTTTGACAGAACTTATCTCCGTACTGAGTTTTATATCCACTCCGCTGCTTTTGGCTTCCGCCAAAAGACAGTCTATTATGGTTGCGGAAGAATCTGAATTAGGAAAAACCCTTCCATCGGCTTCTACTTTAAGGCTCACTCCGCGCGATTCAAACCAATCTATCGTGTCTTGTGCGCCGAAGCCATCGAACATTTTAATAAGCGACCGGCCACCGCGCGGATAATTCTGTACAAACTGACGCGGATAGGAAGGTTGATGTGTCACATTGCACCTGCCACCACCGCTTATACGCACTTTCGATAATACCTTAGTGGTCTTCTCTAAAATCACGACTTTATTCTGACCACCGGCCGCAGCATGAATGGCCGCGAAGAAACCTGCGGCTCCCCCACCAATTACGATTATAGGATAAAGTTGATCCATGCACTTTTTACTCTAAAGCAAAAAAGCCCCAAAATGGGGCTTTCTGCGGTCCGGACGAGACTCGAACTCGCGACCTCCTGCGTGACAGGCAGGCATTCTAACCAACTGAACTACCGGACCTAAATATCTTTAATACTTTTTTACTCTTTTGGGGCCGGCGCATCGTTCTGCGACCTTCCCAATGCAATCGGGACT
Source organism: uncultured Cryomorphaceae bacterium (assembly GCA_963836915.1). GTDB lineage: Bacteria > Bacteroidota > Bacteroidia > Flavobacteriales_D > Cryomorphaceae > Cryomorpha. Next base: position 22,983 of record CAWILH010000001.1, read on the forward strand.
ATCGAACCAACTGAACTACCGAACCTAAAAATTTTTTATTCTTATTCTAAACTTTATTCCTTCTGACGCTTAGCAACAGACTGTAGCGAGCTGATCGTGAAAGAGTCTTTTCAAGTCGAAGTTAAGAGATTTCTCAATGGCGTTCAGAGATTTCTCACTGACGTTAAGAGATTTCTCACTGGCGTTCGAAATGACAAACATGCGTTCGAAATGACAAACACGGGTTCGAAATGACAAACATGCGTTCGAAATGACAAAAGACGTTCGAAATGACAAAAGACGTTCGAAATGACAAACCAAACCTTAATTCAATTAAGCTTTTATCATTTCTCATCCTGATCGTATCACAGCATCTGAAGTCACTTGCGAAGTGATTTAAGGAAGGTGCCTTTCGTTAAAGGCGGTGCAAAACTAAATCATTTTGGCAATACAACAAATACTTTCGCATTAAAATAATTTTTTTCGCTTGATAATATACTTTAACAACACATTATTAAAGCCTTCCGATATATCGGCCGGGACGAAATCAATGCCGTATTGTCCACATTTTCTGCTTAGCTCTTCCCTAAAGGCTCCCATTTGTTCTAGATAAGTATCGCGGATCTCATTGGGATGCGCCTTGACCTGCTCACCAGTTTCAGTATCGATAAACGTGTAGGGCCTGCTCTCAAAGTCAAAGTCAAGTTCCGTTTTCTTATCGGTGATATGAAACAATATAACCTCATGCTTATTAAACTTCAAATGTTGCAACGCCGAGAAAAGCTCTTCTTGACGATCTGAATTATCAAACATATCGCTCAGTATCACTATCAGTGAGCGCCGGTGTATACGCTCGGCGATTTGATGCAGCGCGTTTACGGCTGCCGTGCCACCCGAAGATTGGCCAGCGCTCAAAGCCTGCTCCATATGGTTAAACAAGAATTTATGATGCGCCATGGTCGACTTGGCCGGGGCATGAAAGTCTACATGATTTGAAAAAGTAGTCAGCCCCATGGCATCCCGCTGCCTTCGCATCAATTCAGTAAGCGCCGCTGCTGCGTAGGTAGCGAAGGTGAGCTTATTATGTTTATCATCCCCATCACGTTCGGGGTAGCGCATGGAGTCGGAAATATCAAGTAGAATACGGCAGCGAAGATTGGTCTCTTCTTCATAACGCTTTACAAATAGCTTATCGGTGCGCGCCAAGAGTTTCCAATCAACATGCCTTGTGCTCTCGCCCGAATTATAAAGCCGATGCTCTGCAAACTCCACAGAGAACCCATGAAATGGACTCTTGTGCATACCGGTTATGAAACCTTCTACCACCTGCTTGGCAAGAAATTCAAGCTTACTAAGGTTCTGGTATTTATTTCTATCAATCTGAATGGCCATCCCGTCAAAATTACAAAGATTTGCACTACCGAAATCATCCTTGACTACAAGCCTCAGACTTTTGGGGTAGACTTAAACCCTAAAATGCTAGAATACCGAAAAACGGCTGCCTACCTTCGGATCACGAGGCGCTCCGTAATGATAAGCTCGCCCTTCCGGGAAAACTCCTTCATAATGTACGTTCCGCTTTCAAAGGAATCTAGCATAATATCTTCGGAAGGGAAAGTATTGACGAGTTGGCCAGAAGACGCATAAATCTCCACTCTCGCTACGTTTTTATTTGAAAGCTTGAGATCGCCCGAGGTGGGATTAGGATAAATATAACCCTGATCGTTTGGCTCCGCCTGCAGCAGGCTGAGTGAACTAAAGCGGACGCGGTATAATGCTGCCGATCCATTAAATCCTTCTTCTGCGGTAGCAAAAAATGTCTGGCTTGATAGCATTTGAATACCTTCCACTTCGGTAGAATACCCCGAGCTTCCTTGAAACGAGATTCGGTTTACGGCTTCGGGAGCAATGGTCGATCCTGCAAAATCTGAAAGTAGAACCACGAAAGGCTGAAGCAAAAAACTATGTCCGACAAGAATTACGGTTTGCGTGGCACTGTCGTAATCGGCATCGGTCACCAAACCATTGGAAGGTATATTTTGGCCGCGACCAGCTATATAGCTGCCGGGCTCCTTAGGTAATGCGTATATCGTTGATTCGCTATCAAGCCAGTTTTTGGAGAAGATGTAAAGGCTATCGGCCACTGCCACCATGGCTTCGGCATCAAAATTGGTCGCAAAAGGCGATGATGAAAAATCGGTCTGATCAGCATATACAAATTCAATCACCTCAGCGCTTACCGTATCGTTTGGAGTAGCTAAATAGTCTTCAATCGAAATCCTATAAACGCTTAGATCATCCCTATTCCCATTATTATTGCCAATATCTCCGATGAAGATGTACGTTCCATCCGAGCAGATGGCTTCCCAGTCTATATTGGCGGTATTTAAGATGTGCACCGACCGGGATACAGTACCCGAGAGGGTGTCTATTTCATAAAGATGGGGTGAGCCGCCCGAATCTGTAAACCCGATGAGCCTTTCATTCAATGTTAAAATACCTGAGATCTCGCTCAGTGAGGGTTCTAATCCGGTTACCACGCTTACATCCTGCCCATTTGCCGAAAGGCCACCTAGCAAAAGCCCTATGGGTAAAAGCGATCTTACAACCTTTATCATGCTCGAAATCTACGAAAAAAGCAAAAGAGTTCTCATCAACCTATCTTACTGTAAATGGATAGAATCGGGAAGCAGAGCAACTCGCGCTGTCTCATGATGACTTCATTAAAATGGGAAGCAACGAATAATCGAAGTCTACCAAAACTTATTGCAGCGGTTTGCGGTAAAAGAAATGGTCTCCATTATATTAGATATAGACTAAAAACCAATTGAGACCAATACAAAGCAATACGACCTTAGCAGACTTCATTACATTTGCGGTATAGGAGCAGTGCATCGTAATTGGTAACTATGCGTAGCTTGATTTATTTGGAATTCGATAAAGCCATGAACAGAATTTTCTTTCTCCCTTTAATAGTCCTATTGGCTAGCTGCGGTGGCGGCCGGGTATCTGGTATATTTCAGCAATCTTGAAGAAGATGATCTGAAGCAGAATACCACCATCACCAATGAAGTGCTTCCTACCATTCAGCCTGACGATCTTTTGAGCATTACCGTGAATACGCTGAGTCCGGAGTCCAACCAGCTTTTTAACCAAGGAGTTCTGGGAACCCTTGGCAGCAGCATAGCAAGCGGGAGTAGCGGTACCCAAAGCATAGACGGCTATCTGGTCGATAAAAATGGTGAGATCAATTTTCCCGTAATCGGAAAACTGAAGATAGGTGGACTTACCAAAGCCGATGCGACCGATACGATTCAGAATATACTATCTAGGGACTATGTAAAGAACCCAACCGTCAATATCCGTTTCTTAAACTTTAAGGTGACCATAATAGGTGAAGTGAAAACCCCATCGACGGTTACCATCCTTACCGAGAAACTCAATATCATGGAAGCATTGAGCCTGGCCGGTGATATGACCGGCGTAGGAAAGCGCGAGAATGTATTGATCATTCGCGAAAAAGATGGGGTCAGAAATTTTATCCGCGTTAATTTGAATGACAAGGATTTAGTGTCTTCTCCCGACTATTTTTTACAACAGAATGACATCGTATATGTAGAACCTGATAAGTTTAAAGCTGCACAATCTAGCATCCAACGATCCAATACCCAGTTTTTTCTCTCCCTTTTACTTTCTGGTTTGACCATAGTAACACTGGTCGTGACTCTGAACAACAGAACTTAATGGCTTTCGTTTTTAAATACTACTCTCCCCTCGATGATTTTTGATCAAAAAATTGAACAGAAAGATCTAAAGGCGCTCGCTTTTAAATACATAAAATATTGGTATATTTTTGTGGGAGCGGCCTTCATAGCCGCGGTAGCCGCATTTATCTATCTGCGCTATGCCACCCCGATCTATTCGGCCAAAACGACCCTTCTTTTTAAAGGTGAAGATAGCGGTGGCCTTTCCGAATCTGCTGCATTCAGCGATATAGAACTGCTCAACAGTTCTAAAAGCATTGATAATGAGATGCTCGTGCTCAAGTCGCGCAGCATAATGAAAAAGGTGATCGAACACCTTAACGTTGATATCACCTTCGTAATAGAAGGGAGCGTGCGGGACGTAGAAATATTCGGAGCATTATCGCCAATCAGTATCGTAAGAAACAGTGATCCTGAAATGTTCTATGGAAAGTCCTTTACGATATTTTTTAAGGACGATAGCAGTTTTGAATTGGATGATGGTGAATTCAATACGTACCGCTTTGGAGAAGAAATTACCAAGCCTTACGGCAAATTTACGGTGCTTTCTACCACCGGATTCACCTTTGCAGCTGATAATAAGCCTGTGAATGTCAAGTTTCACAACACTGGAAATCTCGCAGAAGGCTATTCCAATAAGCTTGGTGTAAAACCGGTAAATAATAATGCCAGTGTACTCAGCTTAACCATGAATGATCCTGTGCCAGATAAGGCCACAGCCATATTGGCTACTCTAGTAGATGTATATGATGAAGACAATGTGAACGATAAGAATCAAATAGCCCAGCGCACCTTTGACTTTATCGACGATCGATTGACCTATCTCACTAAAGAATTGGATAATGTGGAAGCCAATGTAGAAGAATTTAAGAAAGACAAGGAATTGGCCGACGTGGGTAGCCAAGCGCAACAGTATCTAGTAGATGCAAGCGCGATCCGGACAGAGCTGAAGTCGCTTTACGTACAGGTAGATGTGCTTCGATCCATAGAGCGGTACCTGAATGTACAAGAAGAAGATGAATACGAGATCGTACCCAGTAATTTGATTATAAACGATGCTACACTAAATGTACTCCTTGCAAAATTTAATGAGTTGCAGTTGGAACGAGAACGGTTTTTGGCGCTGAATAAGCCAAACAACCCTTATGCCATTGCCATAAACGAGCAGCTTCGAAACCTCCGCAACAATATTCTGGAAAACCTTAAAACGATCAAGAGCGGACTTCAAATCAATATCAGGAGCCTTCAGGGGCAATCGCGAGAAACTGGAGATCAAATCCAGCAGGTGCCGGTGATGGACAGGCAGCTGATCGAGATCACCCGTCAGCAGGAGATCAAGAAAGCACTCTACGTATACCTGCTTCAAAAGAAGGAAGAAGCGGCGCTATCACTTGCCGCCACCGTGTCTAACTCTAGGATCATAGACCCGCCGCTATCTGAAGGCCACGTATCGCCAAATAAGACGAATACCATGGCCTACTCCATATTGCTCGGTCTCTTCCTGCCCTTCTTGGGCATCTATATTAAAAACCTGTTGAACAATAAAGTGGAGCTGCGATCGGAAGTAGAAAAACTTACCGAAACTCCCATCCTTGGTGAGATATGCCACGATGAGACCGGCGATGCCATCCTTGATGACCACAGCAGCTATAGACCTATCGTAGAGATGTTCAGGCTGATCCGTACCAACCTTTATTTTAGTGCGGGTGGCAAAGACAATAAGGTCCTGCTCGTAACATCGAGCGTATCGGGAGAGGGAAAAACCTTTTTCAGTGTCAATATGGGAATCAGTCTTGCCAAGGCAGGAAAAAAGGTAATCATCGTTGAATTTGACCTGAGAAAGCCTAAGCTCCTAAAAACACTGAACCTTAGCGCCCGCAAAGGCTTGACCGATTATTTGATTGGCGATATTCCCGATGTGGAAAACGTCATTTTCGAATCGGAGAAAGATCGCAATCTAGCGCTATTGTCTTCTGGAACGCTGCCGCCCAACCCCGCAGAGCTCATCATGATACCGCGCGTATCGGAGCTTATTGCAAAGCTCAGATCGGAGTACGACTATGTAATCTTAGACAGTCCGCCGGTGGGCAAGGTAGCCGATTCCTTAAACCTGAGCCACCACGCCGACACTTCGATCTATATAGTGCGCTATAATTATACCGATAAGGAAATGCTGAAAATAGTGAATGATCTATACGTGAATAAGAAGCTCGTCAATCCATTCATCGTACTCAATGATTCGAAAAAAGTAAATAGCGGCTATACCTACGGTTATAATTAAGCTTTGAAAGATCTAGAAGCGCATAGCGGAAGCCAGAATCCAATCCTTTAAAGAGCCGCCAAACCATGAAACTTATTTTTGCCCTAACCATAAAATCACAAGTACCCACTACTTGAGTAGGCATGGCAAAATTTGGCAATAAACTTCCCAAAAAATTTCAATTTGATCTCGATAAGCAGAAGGTCACCCATTGGCTCAAGCTCACCGGCATCACTGGCTCCACCCAATTATTGATTCAAGGCATAGGGCTTTTGAGCGGTATCATAATCATACGGCTTCTACCCACCGAACATTACGCACTGTACACCTTGGCCAATACCATGCTGGGTACCATGGTAGTGCTGGCCGATAGCGGTATAGGCTCAGGGGTGACCGCAGAGAGCGGCAAGGTATGGAGAGACCCTAAAGCTTTGGGAGCTGTAGTAAATACAGGTCTCGATCTCCGAAAAAAGTTTGCCATCGGCAGTCTGGTCATTGCTTCGCCCATCCTTATCTACCTCCTGCATTTTCACGGTGCTCCACTTTGGATGGCCTTTATCATCGTACTCGCCCTTATTCCGGCTTTTATCAGCTCACTCAGCAGTTCGATCTTTATCATACCCATGAAGCTCAACCAAGATGTCATTCCAGCGCAAAGGAATGCCGCCGCTGAGAGTGTCCTTCGTTTTGCTTCTATATTTTCCCTCTTGCTATTTCCCTTCACATTTGTGGCTATTCTGGCCGCCGGCCTACCAAGGATTTATACCAATATCCGGCTCAAGAAGCTCGCAGCATCCTACACCGATTGGTCTCAAAAACCTGATCTGGAAGTCCGCAAAAGAATAATGAGAGTGGTAAAACGCTTGATGCCCGGGGCGCTGTACTATTGCATTTCCGGACAGATCAGTATTTGGTTGCTCTCCATATTTGGCACTACGGCCAGTGTGGCCCAGATAGGCGCATTGGGGCGTATAGCCATGATAGTCACAGTGGTTAGCACCATATTCGGCACCTTGATTTATCCGCGGTTTGCCCGTTTGCCCGAAGAGCGGAGCCTGTTAATAAATCGATTCTTGAAAATTTTTGGTGCACTCGCTGCCGCGTGTTCCGCCATCGTGTTGGGTGTATGGCTATCCAGCACGCCGATACTCTGGGTTCTTGGCGCTGAATATTCTGGGCTCGGTGCAGAGCTCACGCTGAGCATCATAGCCAGTTGCATTGGGATGATGAGCGGAGCTGCCTTCATACTTTCCAGCCAGAGGGCTTCGCCCATCCACCCGGGGCTATCCATCCCGGTGAGCATTGCTGCCATCGCATCTGGAGCTTTTATCATGGATGTATCGAGCCTCGTAGGCGTGCTCTACTTCAATATCTATGTAGTAAGTATCCAACTATTGCTTAATCTTGGTTACTTCTTATTTAAACTTTTGCCCCTTCCGGCAAAATAGAAAAGGGTATGAAAACACTTCGAAAAATACAGCCACTTCGTCTTTATATGTCAACGCATTATGGTTTTTCCGGCCACAAGCGTAATTTTTAATTATGAAAACTGCAATCTGTACATTATTTGAAGGCACGTACCACTTGGGGCTCGCAGGCCTTGTAAATTCGCTCGTGGCCAATGGGTTCGAAGGAGATATTTACGCCGGTTATCGCGGTACACTTCCACCGTGGGCTTCCGCCAATGGAGTGGCCGACCGTGATATGCAACTCACTGAAAAAGTTTCTCTGCGGTTTATCAAGCTCGGTACAGATTACCATTTTACGAATTACAAGCCCGACTTCATGCTTGACCTTCTAAATGGTCATGCAAAAGATGTAGAAGCCATCTATTATTTCGATCCCGATATAGTGGTGGCTGCACATTGGGATTCCTTTGACGAATGGCTTACCCACGGAGTGGCCTTATGCGAGGATGTAAATTCGCCCATAGCAGCCCACCATCCCAAACGGGCCGCCTGGCGCAGCTATTTCGGTAAGCACGGCGTAGCGCTTACCCACAAAGGGGATACATATGTGAATGGCGGTTGCGTAGGACTGACCAGAAAAAACATTCGTTTTTTACAGAGCTGGAAGCAAATTCAAGAATTAATGGCCGGAGAGATAGGCGGTCTTTCCCGTTCTTCCCTTGCAGGAAAAGCCCTCGATAAAAAGGCCACCACTGTATTTGCACCCTTCAACAAAACCGATCAAGATGCATTGAATGCAGCCATCGAAGCCAGTGACGTGGCTGCGAGTATCGCCACCAAAGATGCCATGGGTTTTACGCAAGGCCTTACCATCTTACCTCACGCACTCGGCACGCCCAAGCCTTGGGACAAGAATTATATCAATAGGTCGCTAGACGGATACCCGCCTCGACAAGTCGATAAGCTCTATTGGAAATTTGCCAATGGCGTCATAAAATCAATGTCCGATTCAAAAGTGCAATCAAAACTGAGAGCGATAAAGTTTGCAGCTTGGCTGGGTAGGTTTTATCGGAGGAGCTAGCTAACTTGCCACACTTCACGCTACTGACAAATCAAATTTCAAATGACTGTAGACCACTTTCTTCGCAGCTATACCAATACGAAAATCTATTATAAGCCCAATCCCGGAAACGGCGGTGACGCGCTGATAGCCCATAGCGCCTATTCGCTTTTTAAAAAGCATAATATCCGTTTTCAATTTGTAAACCAAGACGATGACCTTTCGGGCAAGACCGTATTTTATGCGGGGGGTGGGAATCTGGTGGAGTACTATCACCACTGTGCCGACTTCTTAAAAAAGCACCATAAGTCTGCCAAAGAGATCGTGATCTTGCCCCATACGGTAAATGGTCACAAAGAACTCCTTTCAGAACTGGGCAAAAATGTCATAATTTTTTGCCGTGAGCAAAAGTCCTATGACTATACTGTTCAATTTCAGAACCTTAAATCGGTATATCTAGATGATGATTTGGTGGTAAAACATTTTCCTATCGAAGACTTCAGGTCGCCAAGGCCAAGTTCAAGACTTCTATTTCTTATGAAACCCCGTCATATTTTGGCGGCCATATACAAAGGCAGGGAAAAACCTGGTTTCTTTTTCAAGAAAAGGGCAACAAGCCAAGTACTTAACGCGTACCGTAATGACGTAGAAGGTACGAACATCGTATTGCCGGATGATAATCTAGACATCACCGCATTGATAAATCTTGACATGAGCATGGCCAATGAAACAATGGTAGAAGAAACCTGTGCAAGGGTGCTCGGATTCTTGAATCTATTTTCACTCATTAATACCAACCGGCTGCACGTTTCGATCGCTGCAGCGCTGATCGGAAAAAAAGTGAACCTTTATGATAATGCCTACCATAAAAACCGAAGTATACACGCCTATTCACTAAAGGAAAAGTTTCCGAACGTCACGTTTGTAGAAGGTCAAAATAATCAATAGACCCTGCTTTTTACGTTGCAAACAGATGATCACCTAAATAGCCCCTATGATCAAAAGGATAATTAACCATACGAAGTGGAGATTGAACAGGCTGAAAGAAATCGACTACCCGCAATGGAATTTTTCGCGCCAGCTGCCCAAGGTGGTTCATAGTGGCCCCTTTGAAGGAATGAAATACCTCTCCAATAGTGTGGGGAGTGTGGTACTCCCAAAATTGGTGGGTACCTATGAAGATGAGTTGCACCCAGCGTTGCTGGATTTGAAAAATACCCCTTACGATCTATTTCTAGATGTAGGTGCAGCCGAAGGCTTCTACGCTGTAGGTATAAAAAGATACTTGCTTCCGGCGGCTTGCTGCGTGGTTTTTGAAGCAAGGGAGAAAGGGCGGAAAATGATTGACCGGCTTGCTGCACTTAATGGAGTAAGCGGGATTACTATCCACGGTTATTGCAGCCCTGAGAAACTGGCGAAACAACTCGGGAGCCGGAGATCATTTATACTCATGGATGTCGAAGGTTTTGAATACACCTTGCTCAACCCAAAAGAAGTCGACTTCTCAAAAGCTGATATTTTAGTGGAAATACACCAAGTGAAAGATGTGGATGCCGCGGTAAAATTGGAAGAATCTTTTGCAGAAAGCCATACCATAGAAAAAATAAAAACCGCCCACAGCAAACAGCTACCAAAACACAAGGACTTTCATGCCACCATTCTGAAAAATGAACAATATGTGGTGAACGAGTTCAGAAGCGGTTCGGTAGAATGGTACCTCATGAAAGTACGTAACTAGCATAAACCATCACTTTGCAAATCTTATTTATATGCGGATCATTAGAGTCAGGCCGCGATGGCGTGGGCGACTACACGCGGGTGCTGGCGCACCAATTGGTCTCAGCAGGCCATGAGATCGCTCTAATCGCCATAGCCGATAAGTATATTGAGCGAGCTCAAGAATCCAAGATCAATATGGACGGTAAAAAGATTGAGCTTCTGCGGATTCCATTTAAACGGCCTTTACAAGAACGGTTGGCTTCCGCCAAAAGATTTTCAGATCTGTTCGAACCCGAATGGATCAGTTTGCAATACGTTCCCTACGCATTTAATAATCAAGGCTTACCGCTAAAATTTGCTTCATCCATACATAAGCTCAGTAAGGTAGCCAAAAAGCATATCCTTATCCACGAAGCCTTTCTAGATGGAAAGCTGAGCCTTAAAAACCGCATTATCAGGCAAGGGCAGATCATGGCCATAAAAAGATTGATGCGCCATTGGCAACCCAACGTGGTGCACACCACCATCCCAGAGTATCGATCATTATTGGCAAAACTGGACATTGACGCCCGGCTGCTCGGGCTTTTTGGGAATATGCCGATTGCGGAACAGCCTCAGATTCGTCATAAACGAGAAGATAAGGTTTTGCAGGCGGTCTACTTCGGAGCCATGCCCCGCTCCTATCATTTCGCCCAGTACGGAAAGCTCCTATCGGCTTTTCTTACCGATACCAAATTTCACGTGAAGCTTACCTTCGCAGGTAAAAGCTCGTCAGAGTTAAAAGCATTTATTGGCATCTTGAACGAAAATTGTGAGAACCTGCCTTTGGAAATTGCGGAATTAGGCATCCTAACCGAAACTGAAGTAAGCGAACTATTCCATCGATCAGATTTTGGTATAGCCCGTGTAGCGCCAAAACTACTCGGTAAGAGTGGCTCAGCCATTTCTATGCTGGAGCATGGGCTACCTTTATGGGTGCCGCTGGCCGAAGATCATACCGAGCTAAAAATCAATTTTGACTATCGGAGCGATCAATGTTTTCACGATCTGGGTAGTATTCAGTCCTATTTTCGCACCTTTGCGGCAGAAAGCAGGGTCAGGGAAATTGGCGATAAGCTCGTAGCCGATCTAAAAGTCAGTGCTTCTTAACCATTAGGTAATTCTTAAATGAAGTCCTTAAAGATTTTGTTCTTCTCACATAAGTTTTATCCAGACATTGGAGGCATCGAAGTGAACTCGGAACTGCTCGCAGGGCAATTTAGCAAAGCCGGTCATCATGTGCGCATGGCCACCTGGACAGAGCAACCCGGAGAAAAATCATTTTCGTTTGAAGTAATTCGCGCCCCGGGCTATAAGACCTTGTTTGGGCTTCATAAATGGGCTGATGTGGTATACGAGAACAATCCATGCCTGCGGCTCTCCTGGCCAAATATTTTGGTGAACCGCCCATCGGTAGTAGCCTTGCGTACCTGGATCGCGCGCATGGACGGCCGGATCAGCTGGCAGGACAAGCTGAAAAACCGATGGCTGGCCAAGGCGCAGGGAGTGATCGCCGTGAGCAATGCCGTACGACTAAAATCGTGGCCAGATGCTGTGGTGATAGGGAATCCCTATCGATCTGAACTATTCATTTCCGAAAAAACCGCAGACCGCAGCATTCCATTCGTTTTTTTGGGACGTCTCGTGTCCGATAAAGGAGTAGATGTAGCCATTAAAGCCATGGCCGAATTGAAGGCCGACCCTGAATTTGCAGAAAGTAAGACCTTGCTTACCATCATCGGAGATGGGTCAGGAAGAGCTGAGCTAGAAAGCATGGCCAGAGAACTTGGGCTGGCCAAAAAAATACATTTTACTGGAAATCTGAGCGGTACCGCTCTGGTAGATATGCTTAACAAACACCGTTACCTGCTGGTACCTTCAGTATGGGCCGAGCCATTTGGCAATGTTGCATTAGAAGGGATGGCCTGCGGATTGCTCCCCTTTGTCTCAGACACGGGCGGGCTGCCCGATGCGATAGGCAAGGGTGGAGTGACTTTTACAGCCGGAAGCCATTCCGACTTAATCTCAAAAATACGCGAAACTATTGCCAACAGTGACTTAGAGCTAGAAATTCTTAGACTTGCGGTAGAACATTTAGAGCAGCATCGACCCGAAGTAATCGCAGCAAAATACCTCGAAGTACTCCAAAAGTCAATTTCGTAAAGGAAGGATTATCCTAAGGATGAAACCGAAAGTCAAAATAGGAATTACCACCAAAAACAGATTTCAAATCTTGTCTAAGGCCATAGAATCGGGTCTTAGTCAAGACTACGAAAACATGGAAGTGGTAGTCTTTGATGATGGCTCGACGGATGAGACTCCCACGCTGCGCGCCCAATATCGGAGCGTAACCTGGGTTAGAAAAGAAACAAGCGTAGGGTTGCTCGAAGCGCGAAATGAGATGATGAAGGCCGGAGATGCTGTCTACTTCGTAAGCCTTGATGATGATGCATGGTTCTTGGAAAATGATGAAGTAAGCAAAGCTGTAGAACTTATGGAACAGCATCAAAACTGCGCCGCCATAGCGTTTGATATTTTGCAGCGGGACACCCGGAGATTTAAGAAAGTGCCGCGTTCAGCTCCGTTTGAAACCAACATTTACATAGGATGTGGACATATGCTGCGGCTCGACCGGGTAAAAGAAGCGGGACACTACGTCCCTTTTCCTGTAAAGTATGGTCATGAAGAAAAAGACCTTGCCATTCGAATGATGGACGCGGGATATACAATACTCTTCGCGCCCGGACTTCACGTATGGCATGACTATACGCAGATGGCCCGTAATCTCGATGAGCAGAACAAATCATTTATTATCAACGATCTAGTTTACCCTTTTAGAAGGGTGCCGCTTATCTATCTCCTACCCGTATTACTCAACAAAATATACCGAAAGCTTAAAAGTACTGCTGAAGTAAATAAAGAAGCTAGGTCGGCCGTGCTAATGTTTTTCAAACTCATACCGGGTCAATTGAAGTATGTAGATCGAGTGCGCAGGAGTACTTATTTACATTATCGGCAGATCTCAGAAGCCTATTTGAAATTTCTTGACGAAAACGACCAAAGCAAAAACTGAATATGGCGGAAGCCCACGAAAATACTGTTTTGGTAAGCCATCCTACCGGCAATGCGAATGTACGTAGTGTGCTTAAAGCCCTCCAAGCATCAAAAATGCTGGTATTCTTTCACACCACAATTGCTATAAACCCAAATGCACTTTGGCTCAAGGTATTGCCGACAAGGTTTCGAGAGCCATTGCTCAGAAGAAAATTTCCCATAAACCGCTCCTTGATCAAAGCCCATCCTTTGCGAGAAGCTGCAAGGCTCGCAGCGCCGGCGCTGGGGCTATCAAAACATACGGCGCACGAATTTGGCACATTAAGCGTGGATTCCATATACAGGAAGTTAGATAAAGCCGTGGCCAAAGTAATAGGTAGCGGAAGGCTCAAAAAAGCCGAAGCCATATACGCTTATGAAGATGGGGCGCTAGCCAGTTTTCGTGCAGCGAAGAAACATTCAGTCTTAAGCATTTACGATCTTCCCATCGGCTATTGGCGGGCAGCACGCTCACTTCTGCAGACAGATATTGATGCCCGGCCAGACTGGGCTATGACCCACTCGGGGTTTAGAGATTCAGATATGAAGCTCGCGCGAAAAGATGAAGAGCTGGCGCTTGCCGACCACATCTTTGTGGCAAGCACTTTCACTAAAAAGACTTTGAAGCAATACCCTTCTGAGCTCGCGCCTATTGAAGTAATCCCCTACGGATTTCCGAAAGCCAATACCGCCAGGATCTACAGCGATACTGTAGGCCGAAAGTTGCGCCTTCTCTTCGTAGGGGGGCTCTCTCAGCGCAAAGGAATAGCCCATATCTTTGAAGCGGCAGAAGCCCTAGAAGGTCAGGTCGATCTCACCATTATTGGCCGTAAGCCGGCTGCAACCTGCGCACCACTCGAAGCTGGGTTAAAAAAGCATACCTATATAGAAAGTGCTCCCCATGGCGAAATTCTTAACCAAATGCGCCAACACGATCTATTCATTTTTCCATCGCTCTTTGAAGGTTTTGGCTTGGTAGTGACCGAAGCTATGTCGCAAGGCACCCCGGCCATTACTACCGATCGTACGTGTGGTCCAGATATCATAGTGCATGGAGTAAATGGATGGCTCATTGAAGCGGGCTCTACCGATGCGTTGATCAGTCAGCTCAAGATACTGATCAATGATCCATCCACCATTAAGCGAGCAGGAATGGAAGCTTTGCGCACCGCTCAAAACAGACCATGGAGCGTGTATGAATCAGAGATGGTGGCAGCCATTTCAAAGGTCTTGGATCAAAATAAAAACAGAAATTAATTAGCGTTTTGTTCGGCACCACCCAAATATCGAATAAGCAAGTGATTCAGCATGGCGCCGACACGGCCGAACCTGAGCTCGCAAAACCTAAGAGCAAGCAAGCGAAGATTTTGAAATTTGGTCTATGGGCGTATTTCTTCTTACTTATTTTTGAAGGTGCCTTGCGAAAGTGGGTGCTGCCCGGGCTCTCAGGGCCACTGCTCATCGTGCGCGATCCGGTGGCCATCGGCCTTATTCTCTACGCTTGGTATTATGGGCTTTTTCCTAAGGTATCTTACGTGGTCATCATGGCGATCATCAGCTTGGTGGCTATTTTCACCACCCTATTCATAGGCCATGGCAATATAGCGGTGACGGCTTATGGCGCCAGGATTTTATTGATCCACTTCCCCTTGATTTTTCTCTTCGGAGCAGTATTCAACCGCGCTGATGTGGTAAAAATTGGGATAGCCATCATCTGGATTT